>NZ_JAHGAC010000010.1:0-47515 GCF_030248355.1 Vibrio sp. B172a
TGGTGATGTGAACTACGAGCCAAGCCGTAAACTGGCGCTGGCAGAAGACACGCAATTTAAAGCGGTTGAAACCAAGCTGGTTGGTACTGTTCAACAAAAAGCGATCAGCAATCCTCGTAACTTCTACCAAGCGGGTGTGTTGTTCCGCAGCATGAACGAGCAAGACCAGAGTGATTTGATTACCAACTTAGCGGGTGACCTGAACAAGGTGATGGATAAAGACGTTAAGGAAACCATGGTGAGCTATTTCTATCGCGCAGATGAGGAGTACGGTACGCGTCTGGCTGAGGCGACAGATACCAATCTCAAGCAAGTGGAACGTAAAGTAGCGACGTATATGTAAAGTTTTGGTCTATGGGAAAACAGATTGCTCCTTTCTGCCCACAAAGGATCCCATAGACCATTTTATTTTCAAAGGAAGAACTCATTGAATGCTCATTGTTGATGCAACAATTAAGTTAAAACTCTGTTCTCTGAAAAAGTTAGAGCGTTTAATGGGTGTTTGATTGCATAATAAGAAGGACAACGTTAATGAAAATCCCAAATCTATCTTCACTTACAGAAGACCATTATGGTCACGAGGCTTACAGTAACGAAAACTATTTTCGTTTCCACAGCGAAGCACTCTCTTGCTTGTCAAAGAGAGATCAGTGGATGTTCCAATATTTTGGGCAGGGTAACAGAGAAAAACCGCCGTTTTCTTGCCTTCATACTGCCTTTGAAGAGCAGGCTAGAATACGGCCAACGCAAGTTGCTGCAACCCATGAAGGGCAAAGTATCAGTTATGGTGAGTTAAATGATAAAGCAGTTCAGTTAGCTCTTTACCTAAGATCTGAAGGTGTGGTTGAAGGGGATGCGGTTGGGCTTTTTCTGTCTCGTTCAATTCCAATGTTGATTGCTATTTTGGCTGTTCTTAAATTAGGTGCCAGTTACGTTCCTCAGCATGCCGGTGTTGCTCCTAAAAGAGTTTTGAAGCACGTTTGTGACATTGCTGCAATTCGAATAGTACTTACTTTGTCAAAGCATTCTCAGGATCTCCCACATTTTGAAAGACAGAAGGTCATTTACCTAGATCGAGCATTAAATAAACCAAAGGACGATGTTAGTTACGATTTTCCTGACGTAAAGCCTTCATCCCGTTGTTTCATACTGTTTACTTCCGGTACGACTGGAAGTCCTAACGGAGTACAGGTGACGCATAATAATGTAACTAATATAGTTCTGACTTCACCAGGAAGTTTACAAGTTCAAGCTGGTATGAGAGTAGGGCAAATTTTGAGCATCTCATTTGATATGTGTGCTTGGGAGATTTTTGTTGCGCTTTGCCATGGGGCTGAGCTTGTCATTAGAAGTTCTTCTATTGAACAAGCCGTTAGTTCTGTTGATATTGTTATCGCAACGCCTTCAATACTTGCTAGCCTTGATTTAGATAAATGTAAGTCCGTAAGAGTAGCTGCTGTCGCCGGTGAGCCTTGTCCTCAGCAGTTAGCTGATAGCTGGGCGGAGTTTTGCGTTTTTTACAATTCATGTGGACCAACCGAAACGACAATTATAAATACTGCTCAGCAATATTCCGGCTCTGGTGAGAAGCTTACTATTGGGAAACCGACGCCAAATAATACAGTGTATATACTCGATGACAGTTTGAAACCTTGCCCTATTGGAGAGGTCGGAGAAATGTGGGCTGGAGGAGAGTGTGTCACCGATGGCTATATTGGAAATGAATTACTTAATGCCGAAAGATACAAGCCAGACCCTTTTTTGGGCAACGGCTATCGGATGTTCCGCACTAGAGATTTAGGTAAATGGACCGAAAATGGGGAGCTTCTGCACCTTGGTCGAACGGATGATCAAGTTAAAATTCGTGGCTTTCGTGTAGAGTTGGATTCAATTTCCAGAATCATAGAAAGGACAGAAAATTGTTATCAAGCCGTAACACTAAAAATAGATGAGAAAACATTAGTTTCCTTTGTCATACCTAGCGATGTTAATACGGAAGATGCACGAGAATTGGTCGCTAAATGCCTTCCTTACTATTGTGTCCCTGAAACCATAATCAAGTTAGATAAATTTCCAAAAACAGAGCGAGGGAAAATCGATAAATCCGCGTTATTGAAGCATTTAAAAGCAGTTGAACTCGGATAGGGAGTGAACATTATGTATAACGGTCACAATGGTATATCGAGCTTACCCAAGCAAAAATCATTTTTAAAGCGAGTTTGGTCTTTACCGATGCTGGAACATTACTATAGGTTAATGTTCATTGTATTATTGATTAATGGATTGGTACTAAGCTATGTGGTTTCTAGGGATAATTGGTATGTGGTAGATAAAAGTGCAATTCAAACTTTTATCAATCTTGTCGTAATAAACCTTTCTCTATGCATCTTGATCAGGCAACAGTACGTGATAAACCTGCTTTTTTGGTTCGCAACGAGAGTCCCAACATCTTGGCCACTTTCAATTCGTAGGCATTTAGGAAAGGTTTATCACCATGGAGGGCTCCATAGTGGTAGCGCAATATCAGCGACATTTTGGTTTGTAACCTTTGCGATAGCGCTACATTATTATCCGTTAACGGAAGAGGTGACATCATCATATAAGTTATTGTTGCCTTTATCATATTTGATTCTTTTTTCGCTAATTGTAATCATTTTCATGGCAATACCAGTGATAAGACGAAAGTTTCATAATGCTTTCGAGAAAGTACACAGGTTTTTAGGATGGTTTGTTTTAGTTCTTTTTTGGGTATTGACGTTGTCTTTGTCTATCGAATTGCATCCAAATGAAGAACTAATACAAGTATTATTCACTTCTTATTCGTTTTGGGCTTTGATTTTTGTCACTGTGAGTATTTTACTCCCTTGGTTGCGATTAAGACGTGTCCCAGTGAAGATACACACGCCATCTGATCATGTTGCATTTCTTCAATTCAATTACGGTGTAACGCCATTTGCGGGATCTTCTACCACAATTAGTACCAACCCTTTAATGGAATGGCATCCTTTTGCAAATATACCAGCTCCGAAACAGCTTGGGTTTCGCCTTGCTGTATCGCGAGCGGGTGATTGGACAGGGCAAATAATAGAAAGTAAACCAAAATATTTGTGGGTTAAAGGCATACCAACAGCAGGAGTGGCAAACATTGAAGTTCTATTTAAAAGAGTCGTATATGTTGCAACCGGAAGCGGTATTGGTCCTTGTTTGCCACATTTATTGGCAAAACAAGTCGAAACGCATTTAGTTTGGTCTACTCGAGATCCTCGTGCAACTTTTGGTGATGATTTTGTTGATGAAGTACTTTCGGCTCAGCCTGACTCAATCATATGGGATACGACGGAAAGAGGTAAACCAGACATGGTTTATTTGGCGTATTCTGCATACAAAGCTTTCGATGCTGAAGCTGTTATCTGTATCGCAAATCAAAAATTAACACGAGAAGTAGTTTATGGTCTAGAAAGTCGTGGAATTCCAGCTTTTGGCGCAATTTGGGATTCTTGATTAAGAGAGGTAATCTATGTTGATCGATATTGAAATTATTGACCGCGTTGCCCTTCTCCGAATGAAACGTTTGGAAAAGTTAAACGCCTTAAATAATGAGTTGGTAACTCAAGTCTTGCAAGCTCTCGTTGAATTAGACAACAACTCACAAGTTGGTTGTATCGTTATTACTGGGTCCGACGAAGTTTTTGTTGTTGGAGCAGACATTAAAGAAATGTCGAATAAGACGTTTTTGGATGTTAATGAAAGCGATTACTTTTGTGAATGGGGTATAGTGGATAACATAAAAACACCAATTATTGCTGCGGTATCAGGTTATGCTTTGGGAGGAGGTTGTGAGTTAGCGATGATGTGCGACATTGTTTATGCATCTGAATCTGCTCTATTTGGTCAGCCAGAAATCAAGTTAGGTGTGATACCTGGGATAGGGGGGACACAACGGTTAACTCGGTTGATCGGAAAAACTAAAGCGATGGATTGGATTTTAACTGGCCGGACAATTAGCGCGATTGAAGCAGAAAAGGCTGGACTTGTAGCGAGAGTTTATCCAGATAAATTATTGTTGAAAGAGGCGTTGACTAAAGCAAATACAATAGCAAGCTACAGTTTGGTCGCGACGAAAAAGGGTAAAGAAGCAGTAAAAAGGGCTGAGGAGCTTTCTCTAAGGGAAGGATTATTATTTGAAAGACGATTATTTCACTCTCTATTTGCCACACAAGATCAAAGTGAAGGCATGACTGCGTTTTTAGAAAAAAGACCCCCCGAATTTCTCAATAAGTAACCCTCTCATTTTTCATAGCTTAAGAAGCTAGTAGTAGTAATTATGTGACTACTCCCCGCCCTGATCGGGCGGGGCTTCTTGTTTCCTAGGCTGCAACTCGTTCGTCACGAGGTTTACGCAAGCCTCCACAAGCAGTAACGACTTTTAATTCAATGATGCCCTGACGTTGTATATTGACTGCAGCGTTCATATCCCAGTCATGAACTGCACCACAGTCGCACTTCCATCCACGGATATGTACAGGCATTTTTTCAACTTTATGACCGCAACAATGACAGGTTTTGGAGCTTACATACTACTGATCGAGCTTAACGAAGTATTTGCCTTTTTCTTTCGCCTTATATTCCAGCTTCACAACAAAGCCATGCCACGAAGCATCAGCTATGTGTTTTGATAGTTTGCGGTTTTTTATTATGTTCGCTGATTTCAATGTCTCAACTATCACCGCTTGGTTTTAGTAAACAAGAGTTTGAGAGAGTTTGTGTTGAAAATCAGCGCGAGCGTTAGCCGTTATCTCAGGAAGCGTCACAGTGTGAGTAAATTGGTTGTACATCTGGTGTTCACAACAAAATACCGACGAAAGCTGTTTGATGGATATATGATCCAGCAACTGCGAGATTCGTTTGTCTCGCATATACGCCTTTTTCTGCAGCTTTATTCACTAACCAGTTGTCGAATATACGATGAACTAATGATTCTGTTACATTTTTGTTGGGGCAGGATGTTGAGAAAAGCACTACGATAATAATACCAAATGGTCACGACAAGGAATTGTTATGGTTAAGTCATCGCTATTAGTAATATTTATCTCTTTTTTCTCAACCTCTGTTAACAGTAAAGAAATCGTCTTCTCATGGAAGGGGGTGATTCCTGTAGCGAGATCAGCTTTAGAGCAAGCTTTCTCGACGACCAATAGTCGTATTCTAGACATCCAAACCGTTGTGAGTAACAACACGAGTAAACATCCTCAGTTGACGTCTCATTATGTTGATGAAACCAAGTTGATTTTGTTTAAAGTGAAACTGTGATTTGCATGTTTTTTCATTACCTTAGGTAACATGCTATTTTTGAATTCGACAATTATGATCAAGAGCTGGCTCGCCACCGCAAAAAGCAGAGGAACATCCAGTTTTTTGTCCTCTACTTTTTACTGACATACCATATTTATGTCGTACTGGTTGGCTTATGTTACCGAAGGTATAGGGTTTAAGTTTCTATTTATCAATGACTTATAGCGTTAATTAGTGTTAGGAATCTCCAAGATAGAAATACTTTGTCTTGCTCTTTTATCAGGTGCATTGACTAAACAGCAATAAAGCTTAAAATTCTGCAGGTTTATTCATTCTGAGTGTTTATTTAATGAGCAATTCTGACGTTCTTTTAACAGAATATATCAATAGTTTCCCAGGAGCTGCATTTGTGACAGACGCAAAAACTGCAAAAATCAGCTATTTTAATTCTGCTTGTCTCTCACTTACGCCGCATTTGACTGTGGGTGAATCTATTAAGAGCTTGACAGAAAAAGAGCAAAATCCTTTATTACGAGCAAACTTAATGTTTTGTGCTCTTGTAGAGGAAAATGTCATAGAATTTAACAGGACAACACTGTCTACCGAACTATTCGATAAAACGAAGTATCTAAGTTTGAGGTTTGATGTCAATTTTAACGATAAGCCACATGTATTAACATTGATTTTGCCAAGTGAAAATCAGTCGGTAGATATAAATTTGATTTCCCATTTGGACTAAAGAGTATGCTTTCTAACATGCTAGTCCGCTTGATGACGGAAGTCTCCTCATTATGAATAGAACTACCGCCCCGCCTTAGAATGAAATTTTTCGTGAATGCGCGATCTTAGGGATTCCTATGACAGTAATTTTTGTGTATTTACGAAAGATGTCAGACCAAATGCATATTCAATTTCCATGAAATTGCGATAGGTAAGAGCTTATATTCTGTTTCAGACCTCCTACTAGTTTTTCCAAAAACCTGTTTCGTCCTCAATGTGTTCACACATTGAGGACGAATCATGACGACTTCACATATCCCTTACATTAGCCCTCAGCGCGACTACACTCTAGGTGGTCTTCGACGCTATTGACAAAGGCGGCATGGCTCACAAACAAAACAGCCATGGTTGTTCAACGGTTTAATCTAGCTAAGATAGCAAGGGTAAATGGATTGGACGCAAAACCTAACAAAGAACGTCGTGCATCAAAGAACTACGCTTAAAGAGTTTTCGACTCAACCCCCTCCAAACTATTTGAAAAGAGTTAACCATTTCGCCGTAAATCCTTACCTGTTGAAGGGGAGGATATAAGGCGTAAAACGCGATAGCGCCTGGAGTCGTTTGATTCTTTACGTAGGCGTTTAATATTTCAACTGTCGCACCGCCAGCAGTTTCTGGGTATAACAAGGCTCTACATATCAAGTCTTACATGTACCGCTAACATAGTGTCACTCAGAATCCAAAAAAATCCCGAAAATATCATTGGTTAAAGCAATACGATTCAATCACTTTGCAGCAGTCGGCGATCACCCTACGTCAAGCTTTCGATAATTTATTTAATCCAAAGTTGAAAGCAAAATACCCACAATTTAAACGTAAAGATGGTAAGCAATCGAGCTAGCACTGAGTAGGTGTGGCGCAATTAAACTCCCCAAAATGAAGTCAGTAGAGATGAATATTCACCGTGAAAAACGCATAACAGTAAGCTTGAGTCAAACGGCAAAAAGATAGCCAACCTAAGATGTGTAAAACGCGCTGTTAAGAATCTCAGACGCAAGCAGCTTCAGCTATCCAGAAAAGCCAAAGGCAGAGCAAACCGGCGAAACATATAGCGGATGCCTCATGGCATAGCGTTGTCGTTAAGTTGGTCTACAAACTGAAAGAGCAACGTAAGCATCTAGTAAAGCTCGAACAATGGTATGCGAGCCCCAAGACTTGCTTTTTTGCGGTCATAAAATGGAAAAAATGCCTTTAGAGGTTCGAAAATGGGATTGTCCGTCTTGCGGTATTACAGATATCGGTCGTGACTTAAATGCTACTTTTAATATGCGTGATAAAGGCATTCTCGATGGACGAACGTCTCTGCTTATGGAAGCTGGGTAAGTCTCAATACTCTCGAGCAACGGCTAACGAAATAAAAAGCATCGGCCGATAGGGCGGTGAGTATTCACTCTTAATTTGTATCATAGTTGATTTTCTGTATACCTTTTTCCCTTTTAGAAACTTAAAACCTTGCCAAAATGCGATGTTTGCGAAAAAAAACATCACTTTTGCGCACGAGTATGCAGCGCGTAGTGACATTTTTTTATATTTGACTAACATTCAATTCATCCAGAGGCTATCCGATTATGCTCTATTTAAAGGATATAAATAGTTGTTCTAAGTGGTGAATTGAATCATAACAGTTATGAAAAGAATGATAGTAGGATTATACCGATACAAAATTTTTGGTTGTGAATACTATTATGCTTTTTGGTCGGATAATCACGTGGAAGTTCTATTTTTAGATATGGAAATCAAGCGAAATATTTTTATCTCATATTCATACTTGTACAAAAGCTATAGCTCAGGCAATAACGTTAGTGCAGTGTATGGTTAAGTATATAATAGTAAGGATTCTAATAGTTAGTTTCCTTTGAAATATACCTTCAATTAATTAGGAAAATATAACATGAAAAAAACACTATTGGCTCTAACAGCTGCTGCTACAATGGCTCTACCTCAAATTTCTTCTGCAGCTGAAATCGGTACAGCTGTATTCCAGTGGACTGGTACAGTTCCAGCTGCAACAGATAACGCAAGTGGTTACTGGATTGTTACTGGTGACGGTAGCGCTCTACTGTCTGCAAACGATGGTGTGATGGTTTTCGACAACACGAAAGGTAAAGTTACACTTTCATCTGCAAGCACATTCGGTTTTAAAGTGGTAAGCGACGTAACATCATCAAGTGTTGCAACTGCTGATGGTACATTTGACCCATCTGTTGATAACACTGGTGTTGCGTACCACGGTAAGCTAGTTCGTTTAGCTGCTGGCGCAAATGGTCTTACTGATGTTGGTGGTGATGGCGGTTACTTCGGCGTAACTGTAGACGATACACTGCTACCAGCTACAGGTAAATTCAACGCTGCGGCTAACGTAGTAAGCCAAGTGTCAATTGGCGCTGCTACAGCAGGTGCGGATTTCGAGAAAGCTGAAGCATTACAAAAATGGAATGTTCAAGCTAGCATCGCTCTATCTACAACAGCGATCTAATAAAAAATAATTATATACTTAAGCTGGCTCGAAAGAGCCAGCTTTTTGAGAGTGGCCGCAGTGAAAACGAATACTATTTTGCATGGGGTACTAATTGCTTTTGGAATAACGAATTCCGCATTTGCTAGCGACAAGCACCAGCATGTATTCTCTCCTTATATACACATAATAAATAACATATCCCCTTCCGATGCTATCGAAATTAGAGCTAGCGAAAAATCATTTATCATTCCTTACCTTGATAAAAATGAAGCGTTTGCCCCTTTGAGTATGCCATTTGAAGTCATTTCTTTAAAAGGCAGCAATATCGACTATAAGTTGACACTACCACTTGTTCAGAACTTTTGTGAAATTGGCGGAATAACGAATAAATTCAGTGGCGTGAAGTTATTTTTGGATGGAAAACCATGGGCTTGGTCTGGTTCTACGTCACCTGGCCACGAAGGTTATCAATATTCAACTTCAGCTAGCCAGAGTCATACGATGCAATTAACTTACCCAAAAATTAAAAAAGCCAGAGAATCACAGCTTTGTTACGGTACTTTAGGTGTTCAAGTGGAGATTGTTATATGAAGTGTCTGCGATTGTCATCATTCGTCGTTGGTATGACAATTCTTAGCGGTAGCGCCGTGGCAATTGAATACCCATCCGACTTCTCTGATTTTTTTGATAAAAGACCAGAAAAAGTTGAAATAGTTGTAGCTGGTTCAAATCGAAGCGAGCAAGTGATTGCTGATGTAAGTTATGACTCATTTCAGTTGAAATCTTCTCAAAAGGATACAGTAAAGGCTGTAGAAGACTATTTGAGCCGACATCGATTGTCTCGCCAATCTATAGATATGGTTGTGACTTCATTACAATCAGGCATCGTTGCTAACCCTGGTTGCGAAGGTGTGCTATCAAGTTGTATTCCAAAAGATATTCCGGGGCAGCCAGAATTTGTATTTGATTTTGACAATAAATTGCTAAAGATATTCGTATCTTCAGACATGCTGAAGACATCCAGTGGTGAAAAAGAATATTATTCACCAGTTAGCGAGAATCAAGCGCTAGTCAATTGGTCAAATCTATATGCCTATGCCGATGAAAACAACTTTAGCGCTAACTGGATAAATGAAGCTTTACTCGGTTTACCGTTAGGATATGTCTCGCTCAATACCCAGTATTATCACTCTAGCTCAGATCAAGACTTTGATGTTCAAAGATTTTTGTACAATTACGAATTAAATAACACCAGAGCAATTATTGGTTATCAAGACCAAAATGCGTTGTCATTCAACAGCACAGACTTTCTTAATTATGGCGCCAACTACGCGGGCTTGTCAGTTTCACTGGGTGATAGCGACAACTTGTTAAAAGGAAACCAAAAGGCCCTGCAACGTATATTTTTCTTCGCTCCTTCGGGTGGACAACTGGAGGTTTATCAAGGTGAGCGATTACTTTTGACACAAGTTGTGTCATCTGGTGAACAGTCAATAGGCTATGACCAATTGCCGACGGGCACGTACACCATCACGCTAAGGTTAAAGCAAGGGACAAACGTTTTATTTGAGGAAAAGCGTCAAGTCGTAAACAGCTCACAATTTACCATGCCAGTGGGTAGTTGGGCTTATCGTAGTGATTTTGGTCAGCTAGAAAAAAGCAGCTTGGACACTAACTTTGGCCAAGATGAGTACGACGAGCAAGCATATGCCCGGTTGTTGATGACTCACCGCCCTTTGGAATCTCTGCTGATTGGTGCGGGTGTGACAAGTAATGGTGATAATGCACTTGGTTTGCTTGGTGGTACGTGGGTTTTCAACGATTCGATAAGCGGTCAATATACCGTAGGCTCTTTTTTAGATGGTGATTTGTATCAGTTTGGCCAACTGAATGTTAGCCCGGTTTCATTTAACATGCGTCGATTGGATCATAACGATTTAAATCGCCCAGATGAACTCGTTACTGCATTATATGGAAGAAGCAATTTTATCGAATATGGTATGGGGTTGAGTGGTGAATGGTTTGCAGGACGTACGTTTATCAACTATTTCCGATACGAAACAGAAGACCGTAACTCGTCTTCAGAAAGCAATAACCTTTCGTTGACGTGGTCTCACTCTTTATTTGGTGGTGAATTTAGCCTAAATGGTACGTTTGTTCAGTATGACAGCGACCACGATGCGATGAACATCGGCTTAAACTGGCGTAGAAACTTCGGTAAAGATGCATCCGTTCAACTTGGAACCAATTTTGATCGTGACGGGTTTGCTTATACACAGAACAGTGTGTCAGCTACGCATAAAGGGGAAAACTGGTCTGGTACTACAACTGCAGGTATGAAATGGTATCAAGATCAAGATGTTATCGGTGAAGGTTCTGCTTCTGTGTATGGTAATACATCAAAGCTTCGATACGACGCTTATGCATTTGTAAACACTGATGGCAATCGTTCACTGTCAGGAAGCATTTCAGGTTCGCAAGTTTTATCATCCGAGGGGAGCGCGCTGTCCAATGAAAGAGGACAGGCATTTATTTCTTTAGAACCTAGTTGGAATAAACCTGAAGATAAAGACATTGAGCTAGACTATTTAGCACTGAAAAACAATCGTTATTGGTATAGTGAAGCAGTTTCAGTCGGTTCTAAGAATGTATTAACCGCACCGGTTTATTCGGAAGTTGAGTTCGAATTGGATGTCGAGGCTGAAAACGTATATGCGGAAGAAATAGGAGATGCATTCTTTGTTACTCCAGGAAATTACTATAGCTTAAAGACCAATGTTGAGTCGTTGGAGAGTCAAGTTTTTGTATTCAACGATATAAATGACGAACCTATTCGAAGCATTCGATGTGTAGGTGAAGGCTGTAGCAGTGTTGAAGAGTTGTCTAAAGATGGCGTATTCCGAATTAATTTCAGAGCCGACTCTGAGTTTAAGTTAGTTTCTGAAAAAAGAGTTTGTGTATACAATCCTAAGTTTATAGGAAGTCAGTTTGTAGAGTCTTATTGTTTA
Source organism: Vibrio sp. B172a (assembly GCF_030248355.1). Lineage (NCBI taxonomy): Bacteria > Pseudomonadati > Pseudomonadota > Gammaproteobacteria > Vibrionales > Vibrionaceae > Vibrio > Vibrio sp. B172a. Next base: position 11,539 of record NZ_JAHGAC010000010.1, read on the forward strand.
CCAGGTATTGATCTATCAGAAGACAACATTTACAAACGTTTTTCTTCTGAAACAGAAATTGAAGATAACAACAGTACATTGTTATTCATAGGTAAGTATGAATCAACGACAGAAGTTGCTCAGTTGATCTCTCGTTTAAATCACGTGGGTTTAGCGTCTAGATCATTTGATGTTGGTAATTTTAAATACGTATACGTGCAATACCAGAACTCGTATTCAAAAGCTCAATCTAGACTATTAGAAAGTTTAGAAACATATATTGTTTATGATTCAGTTAACACTGAACATTTATTTACATTGAGATAGTGTGTATGAAATTAGTTACTAAATTAGGCATCGGCTTGACTTTAGCTTGTCCTGCAGTAAGTCATGCAATTGGTATCGACTCGATGATAGAATTCTCTAACAACAACGTTGGTGAATTTACTATCACTAACCCGGCGCCTTATAGACAATTTATTCAAGTTGGTATTTCCCAATTAGACGTTGAAAATGGTGAGATTGTCTCGACCCCTTATAGTCGCGAGAACATAAAGGATTGGAGTTTATCGGCTCATCCGTCAAGAACGGTGATTGATCCTAGCTTAAAAAAAGTGTTCCAGATTAAATACTCGGGAACGCCTGCAGAGTCAAAATATCAAGATAAGGTTTACCAACTGAGCTTTATTCCAACACCTTATTTTGCCGAAGGTGAGCCAGAGACCCATTCTGTTCAAGTCGCTGTTGGATTTGCTCCAATTTTTATTGTGCCCGCGATTGAGGACAAACCAATCGATTACGAAGCGCAGTATGAAAAGGGTAGTTTCAGAATAAAGAATAATGGCGAGACATATTTAAGGGTCTTAGTTGATGCATGTTCTGATGAAAATAAAACCAAGAACAGTGCGGAGAGTAAGTGCTCGAAAATAATTTACGCGTTATCAGGGAGAGATCTGTCGTTTGACTTAACTCCCGAAATGAGCGAAGCCGAAAAGTTAACGATTGAATTATCTACGCATAACCTTATGTATAAACGTAAGTTTTCGTTGAATCTTGGTCAAGTTAGCAAAGAGTAGTATTGCTATGAAACTTCAAAGGAAATGGGCATTTTTCGCTTGTCTTGTGATGAGCTTCCCAATGGTATCTGCAGCACAGATGCATGCGAACATTAAAGGTGAAACCTTAACTTGGTTATCTGCGAACAGTAATGGAGCTGGCGTTTCACCAAGCCTTTGGGAAATCCCTTTAGCCTTGCCTACCGGCAATAAAGTGGTCTTTGGGGGACCGACAGATACTAGCGAGCAACGTATTACGTTTACTCAGACTTCTGGGGCAAAACAGGTTGTGTTGCCTTTAACGTTGAAAGGCTTGGAGTATCGAGTATCGAGTGTTGGAGCCATTAGCAACGTCGGAGGAGGAACCTCTACCGCAACTTTGAAAGGATCTTCCGTTAATGTTGTTGGGGCTGGAATAAGCAGTCTTTTGATTGAGCTAGATAGTACGCAGTCACCTTTTACACATTACCGACCTATATTATCGAATATTGATTCAAGTGTATGGGCGCAGGCTTTTAGAGACGCTAGAGCGCCTAGTGGTCGTTACCAAGGTTTGTTGCCATATACCGCGGTTTATGATTACTACCGAGGCGGTATTAGGATTCGAAATACCATTGTTTCTCAGTTGGTTGTGTTTATTGATTACAGGGGACAAGAGCTAAGCTCTATCGAGGTTGAAGGTACGGGGGAGATGACTGCCACGTACCATTATCCTTCGCTGGTAAGTGGGGAAGCGTATTACACAATAAAAGCGAATGGTTATTTTACCGATGGCGTTTTGGTGGGGTTAATTCCCCCGAGTGGCAAGCCTTACTTTAGCCTCAAATCGGGGGAAGTAAGTAACACGGATGAAATAAAATACAGCGTGACTTGCGTTTCCGGCTGCAGTGAAAACCGCCAAATCATAATTGATGGTGAACCAATAACTAACAACTCAACAAAGCGAACAAAAATAGACGCGACAAATGTTGAACAAGCAACAGCAAAACTGCGAGTTAGCTTCGATCGTCAACCTTTGGTTGAAAACGACACCTATAACGGTTCGTTTGTTCTTATGTTTGAAGCGAAAATTTAAATTAACTCTGTATAGGTTAAACGAACACAGGCCCAGCTGTTTTAAAAGTAAATGATTTAGTTCTAGATGTTGTCAACCTTCGTTTGAAGGTTGGCACCTACCTCAAATCACTACCGCATGATATGTAAATGGAAATCCGATCAATGGGATTAAAATCGATGCAATGGTAGTTTCAGGCTCATCAAAAGTAATTCCAAGTAGTCATACCACAGATATATCCGACTAGATGCGTTGTAAAGTAACTAGCAGAGTATATAAAACTTTAAATGTTAACAGGTGAATAGGACCTGTGGGATATCGGTTTGGCTATTAAAAACGTTCTCGTTCTCCTTCTGCTTTAATAAATAGCAATCACTTTGCGCATATTTGGTGTGCTTTTGCGCAAACCTTTTGGCGAACAGAAGCAGATTCTCAGGTTTATTCATACAATGGTTTCTTAGCTCAGCTTCTAAGTTCCAGGTAACTTTTTATGAAGTAACGTTTTTGAGAGTGTGATTGTCAGCCGTTTAACGGTTTATTCATTTGGATGTTTGAGGTTCATGTTGTTGGTGCCTCATCAAGTAAATTGAGAAAAAGTATCGTAATGATTGGTATAAAAAAATTAAGCCGACTCAGCCTGTTGGTTAGCGCGTTTGTATTGGCTGGCTGTGGCGGTCAAAGCAATGATGGGTCAACGCCAGTTGTGCCGCCGGTTGTGCCGCCTATTGACCCTATGCCGATGTTGGCAATGGATGGTTTCAGCACTGTGACTCCAGATGTCGAGGCTTTCATTGATTTAAGACCGTTTTTGCGCGGCAATGATGTGCGTATTACAGACATCCAAGCAGACGAAGACAATGCGTTATGTGGTGTGCCTACGGTGAAAGGATTGGGCGTGAATGTCCAAGTGAAAAACGGGGCGTTTTGTCAGTTCACCTACACAGCAACGCAAACAGGGGCTCCACAAGCTAGAGCATCTATGAACGTTTTAGCGACCAAAGCGGCTGAGCCATCGTTGCCGCCAATTTCCCAGGCAATTGTTACGGGGTCTGGCAATGCGACCTTCGACTTACAAACACTGCTTGGCGGTTCTTGGAAGGGCACATATAAGCTCAATGCTGATTCAGTGCAAGTTCAAGGAATGGAGGGCAATGTAGGCTCTGAAACGGTAACGAGTAATTCTATCGTATTTACGCCGCCGGATTTGTCTGGGTGGAACCGAATCGTATTCATATTAGACGACACAGCAGCGCCTAGTGAGAGTGTGATGGGTGTCATCTACGTGACGATATCAGAGGAAGTCAATCAACCACCTATCATTCCAATTCCAAACTACCCGTACCAGTTTGTGACCACTCCCTTTGATAAAAAGGTGTCCGCAAAAGATGTTGGATGTTCTGAGGTTGGAGCATCAGGCTCCGGCGGTTCATGCTCTGCGGATACAGTTGCCGCGGCGATGGGCTCTGCTCGTACCGTTTTTTGGGAGAATTTACATGGCCGACAAAATATAACGTTACCACGGGGAGAAAAATTTTATGACACTACTGTCACAGTAAGAAACCACGATCTTCCTGCAACAACTGTATGGGATGAAGAGTCAGGGGAAGTCGCTGCATTTGTACCTAAATGGACAGGACAAAGAGATTTTAGGAATTTTAATGGTTATTGGTGGGCATCGAACGGCATTGGACCGGTAGGCGACGATAGAGTTTATGCGTCGGACACACTAAAAGTAGATCTAACCAAATTAAACGGTTTAAGGATAAAAGATCCCGAGGGGCACGACTGGCAATTGATATCTGTGCACAGTTGGACGGCTGATGTGAAAGCATTTGACCCTGACTCTGTTTCGAATAAGGCATTTAACTTTACCGCTTCGAGTGTGGGTGAACATTTCGTTAACTACATCGTAGCCGATCATTATGGAGGATATTCTTCGGGTCTAATTAGGATCAACGTTAGTGCAAAAGAAATCACACCAACTTGGAAAAGCTTGGTGGCTGCTGGAAACACTTATACAGCACCACAAACTTATAACCAAGCGATACAGGGTGGTTTTAAGGTCTCTGCGGTTTGGGATGCTGGAGTATCGAATACGGTAGCGGGATACCAACAGCAAGTAGCGAATTCGTATTGTAGTTCTATTGGTTTGTTACCAACAGTGAACGATATGAATGTACTACGCGATATCTACTTGACTGGTGACACTGTCACTGGTGAGTTGGCAAAGTGGCCTATTCAACAACGTTACTTGGTGAAAAGTGGGGGCGGAGTAACGACGTATGACTTAGCTAGCGGAAGTACTCAAGCGTACGACAACACGAAGCCAAGCTATGTGACCTGCCTTGAAAATAGAAATATGGTCATGAAAATGACTAACTACACAGTGGTCGCAAATGGGCAGCAAGTTTCGATTGCAGATGTCATCATGCCACAGCCTGATGACACTTTTACTATCAATAGAGTTGAAGGCACGCTTTCAGAGCTAGATACAAACTTAAGGTTGGGCGACCAAGTCGGTTCAACCACACCAGTTACAACATTTAGTACTAAAGCTGGAACGTATCGTTTTTCTGTTACGGATGATAGTGACAGATTCTCAGTGCTAACGAGTCCAACTATCTCGTACATTGGTGACAGAGAAACGGGGTTATTTTCGGCTGAAACGGGTTTGGTAGTAACGTCAAATGGTGCTGTGGGTGACGGTGTATCAGAGAACATCGTTACCGCAACATTAACGGATGTGAATGGTAATGTGGTTGGTGGCGAAGCCATCAGCGTTTTCGTGACAGAAAACGGCACGGAAAACAACTCGGTTGAATACACTTTGTCACCGAGGTCAGGTAAGACAGACCAAAAAGGGCAGTTGGAAATTAAGCTTACCAACACAGAAATGGAGACAGTGGATGTCAAAGTGTCTTACACGCGCCCTGATGGTCTGGTTGAAGAGTCCACCACTGTTCAGTTGAATTATAGTGCTGACTCTTACCCATGTGGTGGTGTTGCGGGGAACTATGATTGTTTGCCGATACAAGAACAAAAGAACAAGAAAGGCTGGTTATTCACACCAACAATGAGCTCTGATTTTGCTGTTACCAATGGTCTTCTAGACAAGATTAAAGGTGCACAAGTTATAACGGTTCCTAATGGTACTTTTAGCATTGTTGCGATAGAACGATGGGAAGCTAGCCGTAGGCAACAGTGTCAAGTGTTAAGTGATATTAGGTTTTCAGGACGAACCAACTGGAGGGTAGCGTATGGAAACGAGATGTCCGACTTTACTTATAGCAATATGCCTGTGCCTCGCGATGTTAGGTATAGTTGGCCGGGGTTTAGCTCTGGAAGTTCTGATTCGATTTTTGTTAGTTATCAACCTAACCCTGCTGTTCATGAACAGCCATGGCACACTGTCCAAACTTGGAGCTTGGATTTAAGCCGTTGGCAATGGCACCAAGGGATACATACTGATGCTTATTACGCGGTTTCCCATATGTGTGTGTCTGAGCCTTAATAATAAGACTAATTGAACGAAAAGCTGCCGTTTTATTTGGCAGTTTTTCTCCATCACAAAATATGAACAGACTTGGTTTGCTACATAAAATATTATTCTTAGGATATACATGAACCGAATTAAGAGTTTTTATCGAATGACGCTGCTTGCAAGTAGCATAATGATTATAATTGGCTGTGGTGGCGAGGGGGGCTCTGGTGATACAACTCAACCTCCGATGCCTGAGGGCAACGATAAAGTTGTCGCTATGGATGGTTTCAGTGTCGTAAAACCCAACGCGGCTACGGACGTTGACTTATCCCCTTTTATCCGCGGCACAAATGCAAAGATCACGAAAGTTACGTTACAAGCCGGTGATGAGCATTGTGGCAAGTCAACACCAAACGGAGTCACTATAGAGATCGAAACAAGTGGCAGTAGTTACTGTGAGTATGAATATACTGTTGCAAGTGTTGGAGAAGGGAGTGCCAAAGCGCAGTTAAATGTGCTGGCTACGACGGCGGAACAACCTCTTTTACCACCTATTTCCGATGCGTTTGTTTTAGGTGGTAGTGATGTAAATTTCGATTTACAGGCTCTGCTTAAGGAAGACTGGAAATCAACGTATCAACTAGACGCTAGTTCTGTTTCTGTTCAAGGCACAGGTGGGAATTTAGGTGTTGCTTCTGCGGCATCGGATCGCGTGATTTCATATAAGTTACCGTCTTTGTCTGGGTGGAACCGCATTGTATATACGCTTAAAGATACGGCGAATCCGGGCAACGACGTAATGGGCGTAATTTATGCGACGGTATCTGAATCTATCAACCAACCGCCTCGAATTGGTCAACTAGAATACGATTTTAATGCGTCAAACCCTAGCGTGGAAGTGGTGACGAGCCAGTCGATCAGTTTAGATTTAGCGACCTTACCTAATCTGAACATCGTAGAGCCCGATGGCCAAGAATGGCAAATTGTACATGTTCAGAGTTTTACAGCATCGGTTGCTGTAGAAGAGCCAATCTCCACTACGAATAAAACGATTACGTTTGTGGCACCGACCATTGGTGAGCATGTCATTAGTTATATTGTTGCCGATCATTATGGAGGATATTCTCCAGGTCTGATTAAGGTTAATGTTACTGCAAAAGAAATCACACCAACTTGGAAAAGCTTGGTGGCCGCTGGAAATACATATTCTGCACCTCAGACTTATAGCCAAGCTACGCAAAATGGTTTCAATGTTTTTGCACTTTGGGATAGTGGAGTATCGAATACGGTAGCGGGATACCAACAGCAGGTAGCGAATTCATATTGTAGTACTATTGGTTTGTTACCAACAGTGAACGATATGAATGCTCTACGAAATAGCTATTTGGTTGCGGATACCGTAACAGGAGAATTAGCAAAATGGCCTGTTCAGCAACGTTACTTGGTGAAAGACGAGAGTGGTATGACGACGTACGACTTAGTGAGCGGAAACACTCAAGCAAACTACAACACGAAGCCAAGCTATGTGACCTGCCTTGAGAATAGAAATATGGTCATGAAAATGACTAACTACACTGTTGTCGCAAATGGTCAACAAGTTTCGGTTGCAGAAGTCACTATGCCGCAACCAGATGACACTTTTACCATCAACAGAGTTGAAGGCACGCTTTCAGAGCTAGATACGAACTTAAGGCTGGGCGACCAAGTTGGTTCAACCACACCAGTTACAACATTTAGTACTAAAGCGGGTACGTATCGTTTTTCTGTTACTGACGACAGTGACCGATTCTCAGTGTTAACGAGTTCAACCATTTCATACATTGGTGACAGAGAAACAGGGTTATTTGCGGCTGATACGGGTTTGGTTGTGACATCAAATAGCGCAGCGCCTAACGGTGTATCAGAGAACATCGTTACAGCGACATTAACGGATGTGAACGGTAATGTGGTTGGCGGTGAAGTCATCAGTGTTTCTTTAACAGAAAAAGGCGTTAATGATGACTCTGTTGAGTATACGTTGTCACCAGTATCAGGTAAGACAGATCGAGACGGTCAATTAAAAATCAAGCTTACTAACACGGAAATGGAGCCGGTGGATGTTGAAGTGTCTTACACACGTCCTGATGGTGTGATCGAAAAATCCGAAACGGTTCAGGTGAATTTTGGCGTTGAAACCTACCCTTGTGGAGGGGTTGCCGGAGACTACAATTGCTTGCCAGTGCAAGAGCAAAAAGATAAACGTGGTTGGTTATTTACGCCAACTATGAGTAAAGAGTTTGCGACGAACAACAATGTGCTTTCTAAATTAACCCTAGGCTATACGGAGCTCACTCACCCGACTTCGAATTTAACCGCAATATCCGTGTCACCTGCTGAATTGAGAAGAGAAACTAAATGTCAGGTTTTGAGTGATATGAGGTTTTCCGGCAGAACGAACTGGAGAACGGCGCGAGTGCATGAAATGAGATCTTTTGTCGACTCGAATTTCCCTAAACTTGAAGAAACGACATCTTGGCCTGGTTTTTATCGTTTCTGGGGCGGAACTGTTTACCACGACCACTATGTAGAACCTCGATTTAGCTATGGTCTGGCTGGAACTAGTTATGACACCCTCCAAGCCTTCGCCGTTGGAGAAGAGGATTTTTTCTGGTGGGAACAACACGGAACCACTGGCCCGGGAGCCGATGCATCACATTCATATATGTGTGTATCTGAGCCTTAATAGTGTAATTAAATAATAGAGAAGCTGCTATTTAGGACAGCAGCTTTTCTTCAGATTTTAATAAAAACCAAAACAATCATAGGGTTAAGGTAATTTGATGAACCTATCAAAAATTATAGCAGTGGTACCTCTTTTTTTATGTGCAGCAGTGATGGCACAAGATGAAAGTAACCCGTCGGGTTTTTGGGTTGGTGCAGGTTTAGGTGCGGGTGAACTAAATTTGCAACAAAGGAATGTTAACCACGAAGAAAAATCTCGCGCATTTAGTTCAAAGTTGGAAGCCGGTTATAATGTAAATGATAACTTTGGCTACTATACGAGCTACGACTTCATGCAATATGTACATGAAGATCGTGATATTCATTTAGGGTCGTTAGGTATTAAAGGTACGATAAACTTAAGTGATGATCTTTCTATGTATGGTAAGGTTGGTGTTACTTCTCCTATTGGTGAAGCGGGAAGTGGTGGTTTGTCTACGACACTCGGCGCTGGCTTATCATACCGATTAAATCATGCCGTTAGTACGAAGCTAGGCGTAGATTATTATGACGCTTTGGAGATGAGAAACCACTCTGAAGCAGAGTTAATTCAAGTGGTTTGGGGATTGGAATATCAATTCGGTAAGGAAGCAAAACCACAGGTTATTACTCAAGTTGTAGAAAAAGTAGTAGAGAAGCAAGTAACGTCATTTACATTATCAGATAAAGTACTGTTTGAATTTGGTTCAAGTGAATTGGTTTCAAACTCAGCGTTAGATACGGTTTTGGCTTTTGCTCGTGAGCATGAAGAGTCGTCTATCTCTATAACTGGTCATACTGACAGTGTTGGTTCTGATGTATACAATCAGGAATTGTCTTACATGAGAGCGAAGTCGATTGCAGACTTTTTAGAAGCCAAAGGGATTGATAACTCGAGGCTAACTATTGTTGGGATGGGAGCTAAAGAGCCAATGATGAGTAACGATACAGAGGCTGGTCGAGCTTATAACCGTCGAGTTGAAATCGTGATCGGGAATTAATGAAATGAAAGAGTCGGCATAAGCCGACTCTTTTTATAGTAGATTTTTGTACATCGCAGATATACTAGACCCCGTTCTCTTTTTAAGCAATCTATTCGCACTGCTCGCATTTTTAAACCCCGCTGTAATAGCGGCTTTATCTATCTTTACATTTTTTGTTGTAAGTAGAATGGTGTTAAGATTGTCTAACCTACAATTGTTAAGCTCTACAAGAAAGGAAGTGTCGTGTTCTTTAAGTACGTACTGCACCTTTCTTCTCGACATAAAAACGTGTTTGCAGAGTTTGTCTAAATTATATTCTTCATCACATGCATTTTCTTTTATCGCTAATATAATCCTCTCGTAATCTAGGTCTTTTGGTTTTTGAGTGAGGATAGAACTAGCCAGGACCAAGTTAGTAATTGCATAAATTTCATAGATTGTGTTGTTGTTTTTTACAGATATCGATTTGAAAACGTCGGTTATAACACCATTATAAATAGGTTTTTTTTGTATAAAAGACTCGGTGTCAATAACAGATTTTTCCAGAGTCTTTTTTCCTATACATACAACTTGAGTGCTTTCGCTTAAATCAACGTTTCGAATATCATTTTCTAATGAAATTTGCTTTTTCGAATTATACACAACATAAATGATAGGTTCATTTATGTTGTGCTCCATACCATCTCTTTTAATATACCCAGAAAAATACAGGATATTGTCATCATGTACTAATGAACTTAACGCTGTACTTTCTAGATTTAACTTTTCAAAGTAAGTTATCAAGCCTTTCTACCAGAATGATAATTTATAATTAATTCCATTCCATTGCGAAAAATAAGGGACTCCTTTCGTTATTGACGTTGATATTACAGTCATTGTTTCAATGTTCAATAGAATCTTATTGTCGACACGATTGTTATCTTTGTTATGTTTTTTTTATTTAATTATTAAGCTTTAGTAAGGATTGGATCTGCTAACTTGGAGTGATTTGTAATGAGATATGAACGAAATTGTTTTATAAAGGCAAGTTATGTGTAAATGTTTAAGGTGTCGTTAGGGTGTAGTAACTTGAGAATTTTTCTTTAGTTCTTGCCCATTACGGTATCATACTACGCACTCCTGAACTAGTACAAATCTTTCAAGATATTAGTTGATGGCCCTAGGGAGAAACTGATTTTTTGAGTTACAGTCGGAATGTAAGCTTACAGCTAAGAGCAGTGAAGGATATTCCAACCTTTAGGTTAAGTTGGAATAGAAGCCGTGTGATCACGTTGTTCTTTGGGATTTTATAAATTCCCTGAGCTTCTGTCCTACAATTTCGTTGAACGATTTATTCGCGCTAGCGATGTTTTTGAATCCAGATTTGGACACGTAACTTTCTAACGTTCCACTACCGCTATCTGCTATCACTTCAAACCTGATATTTTCTACCCTAGCTTTTTTCAATTCTGCATAAAACGTAGTGTCGTGATTTGAGAAAATGTATTGACATTTTCTCCTTGATACAAAGGCCTTTTCGCAAAGTGCATCTAGATCGAAATCTCGATCTTTCATGTTTTCCTTAATTATTCTTATTAACTTATTTATTGGCAGTTTACTGTCATTCTTTTTTAGTTGAATCATGGAAAGGTTTACAATAGCGAGAATCTCATTGACCTGCTCCTCTGGCTTTGAGATCTGATCGAACAAATCTGATATAAAGTCACTGTATTGGTTCGTTATGATACCCTCAACTTTATTTACTTCACAAAAACCGGAAAATATGTCTGTATTAATGATGACGACTTTATCATTTTCGTTGATTTTAACATCAATGTTTCCTGAAAAAGAGAAAATAGAAGATCGAGATTCCTTTTCAGTTGAGTTTTCGCTATACACGATTTTTTCTTTGACTTTTACGACCACGACATAATTAATAAAAATTGATCGAATATCACTTGACTTTAAGTTAAGTTCTATATTCGAAAAATAAAAATAGCCCCAAGTCAGAAAATTAATAGAGTTTGGGTATGAAGTTATTCTATCAGTAAGAGATTCGTACATATGACTAAACTTTTAAGGGTTGACTTTTAAATAATTATTATTTATTAACGGTTATCTATTTTATGTTTGAACAGTTAATGTTTTTGTTTTGAGTTATTTTATATCAAAGTTCTATTAGTAAACAAATGATATATTTAACAAAAAAAAATTGTCGTTACTAAAAGATTAATAAATTTTATAAATAGATAAAGTATTAACGAAAGAGTCCGGATTAGTTTTAATTAATTACAGTTTTTTATCTCCATAACTCCCACAGAACTTAATTTTAAACTATTGATTCTATTGTGTTTGTTGATGTGTAGTCGTCAATTATTGCATTTTTATTAATGAGGATGACAGAAAAGAGGTTGGGAGAAGGTTAGAGTTAATTTTCTTTAAAAAATATCCTCATTCTAATGTGCCTTTATCTTTGTGAGGGTAACATTAGAATTCATTGATTTAAGGTAATTCCAGTCATATTAGGCTTTTGAGTAATAAAAGCCCGATAAAAATATGGGCTTTTATTCAGTCAGTTATGATATAAAATCAATTTTTCCTGTTGATATATCGTACATTGCTCCAACTAACTTAATCGCCCCTTGTTTTTCTAGCTCGCTCAAGGTTTTACTTTTCTCCCGAATTTCATTTAGTGTTAGTGTTACATTGGTGCGAGCGACTGCATCTACAAAGTCATAGTTATCTGCTTCTCGTTTACCGAGATAATTTGTTTTTCGTATAGCTGGCGTTATTTTTTCCAATAAACCCGTGAGATGCTCGAGTTTTGCTTTCGCAATTGCTCCTTTCACTGCCCCACATTTTGTATGTCCAAGAACCATCACTAATTTTGCTCCTGCTATAGCGCAAGCAAACTCCATGCTACCCAAAATATCTGCGTTAGATACATTACCAGCAACACGACTATTAAACACATCTCCAATTCCAGAATCTAAAATAATTTCGGCAGGAGCTCTTGAGTCAATGCAACTCAATATCACAGCAGCGGGATATTGACCGTCTTTACTCGCTTGTTTTTGTGCTTTATAGTCGTGCTTTAAGGGCTTGTTGTTGATGAATCTATCATTGCCTTGTTTCAAAAAGGCGACCACATCATCCGGACTCATGGCATCACGTGTTTCTTGGCTTAGTGAAGCTGCGTAAGTAATGGATGGGTTAAGAAATGCGGTTGCTCCACCTAGAGCTAACAAACTCGCGCCCATCACCGAACCTTTAAGAAGGCTACGTCGAGCGCTATCAGTTTTATTCATTAGAATAATATCCTTTTTAAGTGAGCAGATATTGCACCAGCTCTGAAATCAATAAATTTATTTAGCATTATCAAAAGATAGAAACGTAGAAACCTTTGTTTGCTAAAGTGAAAAGGTTTTATCGTATACTAGGTAAGGATTATGAATATAACCTGAATTTTTTATTCATTTTTCCTTAAGAATGGAATTGATCTTTATGAAAAGAGGAAGGGGTTCTTTTGATATTAGTGTAGATAAATCATACGTTCTAAAACTCGGATTGAAGATTGCAAAGAAGAAAATTATTAATCCAAAGAATGGGGAGAGGGAAACTAGAACATTGAGATATAAAGAGAGATTTATATTTTAGTTTAAGTTGGACAAAGATCTTGGGATGGCAAATCTCATTTTTATAAAAAAAATGTTTATTTTTCAATTTTAATATGTGTTGTTTCTTCTTTATGAGTTAATTTTTATTTCTTGAGTGTGCATAAAAATCACATTATAACAAAAAAATTTGTTGTAAAATATGCACTGTTTTTTAGTTAGGGTGGTTTTTTATAAGATGAAAAGAAACGTTATTAAGACTCACACATTAAAAATTTTGTCTATTTCTTTTTTTTTGGGGATATTCACCTCTCAAGTCAACTGGAATAATTTCATGCTTGTTAGCGCGAATGCAGGTATCGCAGATACAGCATTACAACGCGTTATAAGAGATCATGAATTTGTGATGGGGATAGATGAAGACGTATCGATTCGTCACATTAACGCTAAAATGTACCCTTTTAATTACAAAATTTCAGAGGATTTTCCTTATGAAGTTCGTTACTTGAATCATTGTGGTTTTGGCGGAGTGGGGGCTTTTTATATGATATTTCAGGGAAAATATGGTGATATTAGCTTTTTCTTAACAAATTCGACCAGTGAAGAATCGTTTCATACCAATAAAGGAGAACGAAAGGGGTTTACAATGCCGTTTGGTGAATTAAGTATTGTCTTGATTGGCAACAAAAATGAAGATCTAGAAAACGTTGCGGATGTAATAATAACAACAGCTGAAAAGATAAAATAGTATTTATCAGATTTAAAACGAAAATTATTACTTAATTTTAATGAGATTAATCTATAATTTGTAAATCATCTTTTTCATGTTATTCTTAATATAATCATAAATACATTAACTAGTCTTAGCACTTAACTAATTAATTGACTCTCTTTGAGATGGCTTCGATTTTTATATTTTCTTCGATTAAAGCATGCTGTTATAAAATTACCTATACAATGATTAGCTTATATTTAACCAATATCTATTTTAAAAATTCATCTTATCCTTCTTTTCTAAATATTTCGCTTCAGAACGTGACGTATGTCTCTAATCAAAATAACCAGTGTAAAGTGAAAAAGTTTAATATTATGTAGTTGAGTTGTTATAAATAGGTAAAGCATTATTTGTGACATTTTATGACTTAAAGTCATTAAAGAACCCTTCATATAATAGCTATTATTTATCTGATCGATAAAAAAATTTTTGAAATGTAATCTCTAGTTTTTCTTTCTAATTATATGACCCATTCAAATCAATAAGGAAGTCATATGAATAAGCATGTTTTGCTTGCAACTTTTGCTACAACAATATCATTTCAATCATTAGCTTTAGATCTGCCTGACATTCCATTCCCTGCTCCCGGATCTGATGAAATATTGTTCGTTGTAAGAGATGTCACGGACTCAGTACATGTAGAAGTTGATGATTTTTGGAGTAATCGTACGGTAAAAAGAGTACCTTTTAGTTCGGTAAGGAAGCAGTCAATAATGTCGACTGGAGGGGAAAAGTGGTTGTCAGCGTTTATGACTGTAAGTGTAAATGGAACGGACTATACAATGGGGGCGATTTCTGGTTATAAAAATTTCTCATCGGTGGTATACACCAATATCTCTAAAGGTTCAGTCGATAAGGACTTTTCTTCTGTCTCTAGGTTTGTTGGGAAACAGACTAGTACCCCCAATTATACAGTGATTGATGAAACCCCAGACTACTTTGTTTCTTCCGAAACTTTCGATAGTGGTTCTGGTACTGTTGTCGTCTTATGTGTTTCCGATAGGACTACTCTTAGTGACTGCTTAACGCAGCACTAATCTATATTAATGATCCTAACTTAAAGAGCGACTTTTCGCTCTTTAAGTTAGATGACAGGTCAATAAGTTGAGTTAATCGCTTTCATAAATGTAACCCACTGTTTTTTGTGTGTTGCATAGGTTTTTTTTTAGAAAATAATTGTCATATACATTAAGGGCTATTGTATAGTTTCGATAGGCTGGTTAGTGGAGAGGAATTGTCTGGATCTATTTTCAGATACACTACAATGCCTAAAAGGAATATATCTATCATTAACGGAAATTAATATCCAAAAGGATTGCTTCATGAATAAAAAAATATTGTCATCCCTTGTAATAATTGCATCAGCATCAGCATCAGCATCAGTATTTGCATCAGCATCCGCGTCACAATTGCATCCGGTTCCTGTGTCACAATCACAACCGAATAGTGACGAGATGTTTTACATCGCTAGATCTGAAGCTGATAATGTTGTCGCGTTTGATAATAATGAACAATTAGCTCAAGATATGATTGCTACTGTTGAGTTAGCATCACAATTAATGCAATCAGAACGCCCAACTGCTAAAATGCAAGCGACAGTAGTGCTGAATGATTACATTAATACTAGCCAACAGTTGTTTGTATCTGAACGAGCGTTTTCTAATAACAACTTAGGTCGAGAATGTAGCTTATCTATCGATGCTGCAAGGATCAATATGAATGGTGCAATAAGTTCTATTAGCAGTTATGCTAAAGCGATTGCTAACGCCGGCGTTATATCCCCTGAAGTTATAAACTATCATTATACAAACGTTGCCCTTCAAACTATTATGGGGTCAGCAGTGACTGCATTGACTGCAAACCAAATCGCCATGACGGTTGGCGCGTGTAATGAAGACTCGTTGCAAGCAATGGAATATCTAACACTTATCAACTCGATTGCAAATAGCATTTACGGACTAACTAGTAAACCAGTTTTGAATAGTATTTAGTAGTGATTATAAGATATAAATTAAGGATTAATGCCTAGATAAATTGTATTTTTAATCTAAATACAAATATAAAATTCATATCTTTTCAGATATTTTGGCAGGGTTAATATAAGTATTATACGCTTGCTGATAGAGTTAATACGCGGTTCGATATAACAGTTGGATCGCGTAGTTGTTATTAAAAAGTTTTATTTTATTTAAGTTGAATCTTAAACGTTAAGTGAAGAATTTCTATATACATCTAATTATTACCTTTAGAAATTAAAGTAAATTTTTCTTCCATTGGCGAATATTCGCGTTGTTCGTTGTCCTTGAAAAAAGAGTGAATCGTACTTAATATATTTCCCTCTTACTCTTCGATCTTCTAACCCGATGGAGTAAACGGTTTCATTGCTAATTTGTGCTGTATCTTATATTAAACCCCCTTTAAACTAGTGGGAAAAGGCTATCTTTTCAGGGGTAACCACAAAACTACACCTATCGATTTTATGTCTTCTATTGTATTGAATAGTTGAATTCTTCCTGCGGTTGGGTGTTTGTGCGGAAATTAACTAGCTTGTGGCTTTCATCATGTTTGCTGATTTCAATACCTCAGTTATGACCGCTTGGTTTTTGTCAACGAGAGTTCGAAGAGTTTGTGTTGAAAATCAGCACGAGTATTAGCTACTTTTTCATTGCATATTTGCGTTGCATTTAACCTTTCTCAATGTATGAGGCGGCGCCGTATCACCCACAAGAATAGAATCTCAAAGGCCCTAAGCGTTCAGCCTTAGCCAATGCTCCTCAAATCAGAACTAGATTTATGATGAAAAAAGCCAAAGTAATATCCTAGAAAACAATGCCGTCCACCTTAGAAGAACGGCATTAGAGTCGAAGCCCTTTTTATTGTTGAGCTGATTATATCTGTTTAATGACCGTGATTAACTTTCGTGTCGTAAAACTTTTGCTAGTAAGGATAGCGCCGTCGCAAGCAATACTATGTCTTTTAAGAGAAATTGGCCAGGAACAACAGAGATTGCAGGGAAGCCTCCTAAGCTTGCTTCGCTGACGGGCGCGGTAAATAGAAAGCTTGTTGTAACTGCAAAGATAACCGTTGCGCTAGCAGCTCCGACTAGTGCAAACATGCGATGCACTGGTGAGAGCAACAAAACAACCGCGGTGGTGACTTCAACCAAACCGATAAGGTTAGAAGCACCTTGCAAGCTGAAGATACTGTACAACCAACTAGTCAGAGGGCTTGATTCTACAAGACCTTGGATTGCATTTGCTTCGTAGCTGGTAAACTTCATTGCTCCGATCCATGCTAGGACGATGATGATAGAAAAACGTACTGCTTGGTTAGAAATGTTGGTCAGTGACAGTGTACCTGCTACTCGATGATCGACGGTATTATTGAGAGTTGTCATGGTGTTGCTCCTTATCATTTTTTTCGTTGTTTGACGATATGCTGATGCCTTGGTGCTTTAATATCTGTTCAAAATCACCATTTCTGATGCTGGCTACTAAATCATCATTTCCGCCAACATGGTGGTCACCGACAAAAAGCTGTGGAACAGTTAGTTGTTGGCTGCGATTCTTCATCTCGTTTAGTCGTGTTGGGTTATCACTGACTTCAATTTCTCGATACATTAAACCCAAATGCTTTAAAGTGTGCTTTGCGGCGATGCAATGAGGGCAGTAGTGTTTGGTATAGATTTCGATTTTTGCCATGGTGTTTCTCCGCTTGTTGTCTATGTGGCTAATTTAACTGTTGCGGTGCATACTATCTATGCATGATAGTATTTAATTAATACATAGATCGTCTAATTAGGGATGAATAAATATGGAAGTTATGAGCGACATGCTGCGCGCCATTCGTGTAGCCGGCAGTGTCTACTTTTGCAGTCAAGTGGAAGCTCCGTGGAGTAAAACCTTTAGTGACCTAGATCATGCCAGTTTTCATTTGATTCGCCGCGGTGGTTGTTGGGCGATTATTGATGGTCAGGTCGAACGATTGGACGCGGGAGATTTGATCTTCTTAGGTCCAGGACAAGACCATGAATTGTCGAGTCAATCTCCGGATAGAGACCAGTCACACTTAAAAGAACCAACGCTTTTACTTTGTGGTTCTTTTAGTTATACACAAACAGTGACGACGCCGATATTGGAGATATTTCCTCGGGTGTCGATAGTGCGTGATAAAGACTTAGCGCAATATTCTTGGTTGCGAAGCACTTTTGACCAATTGAGTTCAGAGTACCTATCTCAAGGGCCAGGTTCGGAGTTGATCGTCAATAAGCTGACCGAAATTATCTTGGTCGAACTGATCCGAATTAATTTTGGGAGAGAGCAAAAAATCCCATTTTTAGAAGCGTTGAACGACAAACGTATTTCTCGAGCTCTGAAACTGTTGCATGACCATCCTGACAAGAGTTGGACGTTGGAGTTGGTTGCAGGCGAGATTGGTATGTCGCGCGCTGCGTTTGCTAGCCGCTTTTCAACTTTAGTTGGACAACCGATGTTTGAATACTTAACTATTCTAAGGATGGGAAGGGCGCAAGAACTCTTGCGTGAATCGTTGTTGTCGATTGATGGAGTGGCTGAGCGAGTTGGCTATGGATCGGAGCGCGCTTTTACACTGACCTTTAAAAAGTATACAGGCACAACCCCCAAGCGTTTCAGATCGCAACGATAACTCGGTATTGCTCTATATACAGATAATAACAAGGTTTTTTGTAAAGTTTTCATTAGACGCTGGCACGCTGAATTCCAAACTCAATTATGCTGTGATTGCGTAAAAGCTCTCTCAAACTGGCAAACTTAAATCGCCAACTTCTCCCCGTTTTATTGGAACAAGCCTTCTGGTGCGACATGGTAGCAGTAGCACCCTCTGCCGATTTTCATCTCTGTACCTGAACGATCTTTTGTTTAATTAGTCGATGACTTTGCCCGACGATATTATTGAGGTATTAAAGGTGGTTGGACGGTCGCCTCTGTTTATCGAAGCGGCGTAAGCCTCGATACTATCGATCAACGGCTAACGAAATTAGAAGCATCGACTAATAGGGGGAGGGGGGGATCGCTGTCGTCGGCGACATGCGCTCTATTACTAAAATCGAGTCGGCTTACATTGCCTCTTACAGGTGTTTAACTTGTTGGTAGTCCCTACCACCACTAATACTTATGCTGCTAAACGTAACCCTTCGATGTGGATATTGTTAGCGGCATTCAAATCCCTGTCGTTTACAGAACCGCAATCGCATCGCCATTCACGAATAGCAAGCGACCACTTGTCGTGATACACAACGCCACAACAAGCACACAACTTAGAGCTTGGGAACCACTGGTCAATCTTAGACACGGTTCGATTATACCAAGCAGCTTTGTATTCAAGCGGCCTGACGATTTCGCCAAAGTTTGTATCACTAATAGCTTTTGCTAGTTTTTGTTTTTAAACATGTTTTTAACTGGCAATAACTCGGTACAGATCACTTGGTTTTCGTTTATCTGTTTTGTTGTCATTTTATGCGTGAAATCAACATGGCAATGTGTAATCTTCTCGTGGATCTTTGTCACGATGAGGCGTTGTATATTGAAATTATTAGAACCTTTCACTTTCTTTGAAAGTTTACGTTGCGCTTTAGCAAGCTTCTTCTCGTACTGCTTGGTGTATTTGGGATTGTTTAACACCACACCATCCGAACAAGCAGTAAGTGATTTGACCACCGTAAACACCAACGGTCTTGCTCACCATTGATAACGGTTGAATTTCGGTTTCGACAAGCCTCGAAATGAAGTAAAAGCGTTAATCAATAATGTTGTCAATTCATTAATGAATGATTAACGGAAAGGACCGAACGTTTACACGTTCAGTCCTTTTTAAACCCGATAAAATACTCGCTTAGATTCCATCGCTAAGTGAATCAATATCTATTGGACTATTTTGTGGTTTATTCAAATTAAGTTCACTCAGCATGCTAAGTCCTTTTGAAGTAATACCACCATCATACACTTTCGTTCCATCTGGATTAGTTGTTGAGATCTCGCCCACATTCCAAGCCGTAAAGAAGTCACTCAAGTCATAACCGGACACGTACGAACTACATACCATCATAAGATCACCATTTGATAGGCCAGTATCCAGAGAACTGCAGTAGTTAATCCCATTATTGTCACCTTGATTATCGCCTCGAGCTTTTCGATGCATCAGTTTGAACATATTCCAACCTTCATCAGTACCGTAAATGTCGGGCTTAACGTCACCATTGTTATACCAATCATCAATTTTAAAATGAGATTTTGCCCACAATTTAAGTTGGCCAAACATCACCAAACGCATACCAGCGTCACCGTGAGACCAAGCATGACCTGAGTTCTCTTCAAGCCATAATGGTGCTTTTTGAATATCGAAAATAATGCGATCCATTCGAGGATGGTCATTACGTCCTTCTAGTTCCTGCATATAGAGCGCTAACAAGTTGTTCGTCACTTCTGTACTGCCTGGGGCATTGAATGGTGCTGATGCTAGGTTATGTCCCACTTCATGCCACAACAACCAATCATTCACAGCATTCGTTGGAACATTGGTACTAGCTGCATTGAAACTTGAGTTCATCACTGGATAACCGGAGTGTGCAGCACCTATAGAAATCTGGACATCATTAACAAAACGATGACGGTATGCTTTAAGCTCTGCATAGGTAAAACGACGGTGGTTTCCATCTTCAATTTTTTCATCACGACCATAGAAATCACTGGCAGCGTCAGCAAAACGATTCATATCCAATGCAAATTTATTTAAGTCAATGGACTTAATATTATTCACGGGTGTCGTGTAAATGAATGAACCAGTATCAACCTCCGCAATTGGTGCCGTTGATGACTCAGGGCTATGACGCCACTGTCCCTCGGTCCACCATGCCGCAACCTCTACTCCTTCAAGGTTGAATATCACCTCGCCAAGATCTCGTTCTTTAGGTTTGATATAAATTAAACCACCATAAGGCGCTTTAAATGTCTGACGTACGCCGTCGTAGTCATAATGCATTTCCATGCGAGGAGGGCGTTTCAAGCTCACTTCATGGTTTGGTTTCCCCGTCAAATCATCGGCCATCATCACCGTAATGGAAGCTCTTACTCCGCCAGTCACTGTGACTTCTTGCAGTTGAGGAGCCCAATATCCAGTTGATTGGTTATTACCTGCAGAGTATGTAACCCCTTTACCATTAGTTTGAATGTTCACCATACCATTAGTGATCACACCAGTTGTTCGTCCTGGATATGAAGTGGTATCAACCGTGATATCATGATCCCAAAATGAACGACCTAACATGATTCGCGTTAACGGTTTCTCCATGTAATTCAGTGGATAACTTGGGTTCATTTGCCCTTTAAGTTCTCCTTCCCCATGGATCATGTCATTAGTCACAAGAGACACTTTCAAATCAAGCGGACATTTTGCCGCTTCGTTATCATCTTGGTGTTGATCATCTGTGTAACAGTTTAAGAATTGAACCGCTTGCTGAAAACCAAGTTCATCTTGTACCCCCTCTTCATAGCGGTAAGGGTTATCATTCCACATCCAAATGGATAAGTTGTCATAGGTTTGATTGAGCTCCGCTGCAGACAAACGAACACCTTGTTTACCTTTGGTGCGATAGTAAAGCTCATGGTTATACAGAGAGGTAAAATTTGAGCCAAGATTTGCTGCTTTAACCATACTTTCTATGACGTCTTTACTTACCTCATAACGATCAAAGTCCGGACGATGGTAAGCGCCACGAACCGTATATCCGTGGCCTTGACGTGTTTCGATACAGTTAAACTCATACTCGTAAGCATTATTGCATACAGGAGTACCAACAAATGCCGCTTCAAGCTCAGCTATAGCTGCTTTTCGCTCTTCTAGAGAACTAACAAAAATGCGTGCTTGTTTGGTCTGCATTATTGGTTTCCCTTGAGCATCAAGTTCAGGAATTCCCTCTGCCGTTAATTTGGGAACTTCATAAGTAGGGATCTCAAATTTTATTTTCGTCTCATCTTTGATCCATTCAACAGAGCCATCTTGGTTTACGGTGAACGGTTGCTTTCCATCATTATCTTGGAAACGCTCTAACACGACCATCTCTAAACCACCTTTCACATGCAAGTTTGGCGAAGGGGATTGACAATAGTACGAGCTTCCACAGAATGCTTGGTCGGTTGGGGTTACATTTTGTCCACCAACTGATATCCCGGCAGCATCGGCCAAGCGACCAATAGGCTCAGGGTTAACTGATTGAATAGCATCCATAAATAGAATGTTACCACCATCGTTAACATATTGGATCAATGCTGTAATATCATCTTGGGTCAAGTTCGGGTTATCTAAGTCAGCAACAAACTGATTAGTCATGCCATCTTGAACCAGTTTTGGTGGGTAGGCTTGAAGGATAAGAATAGGAGTGTCAGAGGCTGAAATCGCACTAAAACTGCCTTTCGTTACGCTCGTTACCTGCCCAAAACCAAACGATGGGTCAATAAAGAAATCATAAGCCATACCTAATGCTGAATTGTGCTGAGCAAAATACGCCTTATCGATATTGGTCGCAACATTCATTCTTTCCGTTGGTTTATTCTCGACAAACCATTGGAACATATTCGCAAAAAACTGCTTCATGCTGCCATGATCATCATGCCGTGGGTTTTCGACTGTAGTCGAGGTACATGTTTTAGCCGCACTGTCTATTCGAACAGATCGGTTATTCCAGTAATTATCTGGGCATGAAAGAATGCTTGGGTACATTCCATTCCCCATCATTACAATTTTACCTCGCCCAATCTCTCCTGCTGTAACAAACGGGAAGCCAAACGTGGCATTGTCTTTATTCACCGTTGGGATCGCTGGCATATCAATATCTGGCCACTGAGCAATATATGGCCGCCCTTCGCGAGTCCACGCTTGTTGTCCACCAAAGTCAATTTCTCGGTTAATGTCTTTTCTAGGCATCATCACAGGAAAAGCTCGGTTGGAGAGATTTAACGCTCGCATGCCACGCGTATAACCAGTAGCACCATAAAAAGCACCATTGTCATTAAACACATGGAATGTATTCACATTTTGGAAAATGGCGTTAAGTGATTCGGTAACATATTGACTACTGTCTAAAGACAACTCTTGAGGTTGTCGCCATAAATGATTGAATGCTTCAGGTTGACGTAACAATTGGTCAATCTCAGCTACCAGTCCTTGATTAAACTGTGCTTCAAACTCATTGGGTAAACTAAAATCTGCCCCTGGCAATTTACCACCATTAGGAAGAGCAAGATTAATTAAGCCATTAATCGCATTCGGGTACATTGCAAATGTATCGTGAATGTTTTTGGTAATTTCAAACTTACCATCGGAACGACCAGCATAACGTTCAACGAGTGATTGAATGTTCGATTTAATCACTTCATTATCAGTAACATCTGTTAGTTTGTAATTCACTTGATTGCCAGTAACCTGACCAAATTCAAAGGTATCGATACCAAAGGTTAAAATATCTCCCCAACGATATTCAAACTCGCCATTACTATCGGTTAAACCTGTTGCATTGACAGAGAAATAATTCACACCTATAAGCGGTTTTCCGTTTGCATCGGTTAACTGGCTTCGAGTTAAAACTTGACCTTCAGCACTTGGCTTATAAGCTAAGCTAGCTTCTGCGGTAGATGAAATAAAATGGCTGTTAATATCATTACTACCTCCTGATACTGCTGGCACTAAGTTTGGGTCACGATGAGAACTTGGGGCTTTTCCAACATCATCGGTCGCCTCTTCTCGTTTTGCCTGCAGATATTGTTCAACAGCACTATTATTGTGAAGCTGATTAAACACTTCTGATATATCGAAGCTATCAATTTCGTGTAGACAAATCTGCTGACCACCTGAACATGCGGAAATCGTCTCTAGCACTTTCGTTGCGTTGTTCCCATGTAACTCCGTAAGATCAAAAGCAATGTCGTGAGATTCACTTTTGTATAAACGAGAGACACCTTGAACTTCCTGATTAAAATGCCCCAGTTCTACAGAACCTAGAGTACAAATAAACGGTTCATTTCCATCCACTGGAAAGATCGCACTTTCAGCAAGCGAGTAACCATTACAAACTACGTCACCCGAAATGATTTTTCCTGATGATTTTAATGTAGCGTTATAGTGTGGGACGATAAAATCATCGTCTGGTGATGCACATTCTGGGTCGGTACTACCTTCACCGCATGAAGCCGTTGGTAATTCTACCGTCAACTTAATAGGCGTCATCGCAGTCAAAAAGCCATCAGATACTTTAACATCGAAAGTATGCTCACCTTCATGTGCTGACATCGGATTAATTTTAAGTAACCCGGAAGAGGTTACCGAGACAAAGCTCGGAGCATTACTTGTTGAATACGTTAATTTATCGCCATCTTTATCGGCGCCTTTAATTTGAAAAGAGGTTGGTGTGCCCGCAATCACGAGCATCGGACCGATCGCTTCGATCGTTGGCTGATGATTAACAATATCGGGATCAACGGGAGTCATTGGTACACTCACCTTAAGTTGAACTCGACGCTCAATATCAAACGTGCCATCGGACACCACCACAGAAAACACATGCGTTCCTGCATGGTCATTGCTATCTGCACGAACCGTGATCAAGCCTTTTTTGTCAATAGACACAAACTCAGGTTCTGAAGCTAGACTATATTGTAATGCGTCATTATTACTGTCCGTTGCTTTTACTTGATAAGTTAGTGCTTTATTGACAACAGCAGAAAGGTTTGGAATAGCTTCAACAACTGGTGCATGATTTGTTGCATCTGGGTCGACGGGCGTCATCGCCAACTTAACAATAACTTGTAATCGTGATGAGACTTTAAACTCTCCATCACTAACCACCACAATCACATTGTGTGTTCCCACATCTGCTTTTTTAGGGGAAAATGTCATTAATCCATTCGCATCAATCGACACCCAAGATGGCGCATTCTCCAGTGAAAAAATGAGCGGATCATCGTTATAGTCTATCGCTTTAACCTGATATGTTTTTCCTGTATCAGCCATGGCCGATATCTGTGAAGTTAGCTCCACTACAGGGGCAAAATTAGGCGCAAAGTCTTCATCATTGTCACACTCTGGGTCTGTACTACCTTCGGGACATGATGCGGTAGGTTCAGCAAGAACCGTGAGATTAACTGATGCCTCAACACTCACAATTCCATCGGAAACCACCACCATAAATGAATGCGTTCCTTGATGTTCTTGTGTTGGTTTAAGTGTTAACAACCCAGAGCTACTGATTGTCACAAAATCCGGCGATTTTAGCAGTGAATAGTTCAGCTCATCGTTATCTTTGTCACTTGCTTTCAACTGATAAGTAGTTATACGGTCAATGTTAGCCGTTAATTTTGGGATAGACTCGACAGAGGGAGTATGGTTACTCGGAGGAGTCACGGGTAAGGGGGGTGAACTGAGTGTTGTCTCAAAACAGCCAGAAAGAGTTAACGAGATAATACCCGTCAGTAAAAGCTTTTGCATAAATGTATCTGATTTCCATTGTAAATATTTACAATAGGTATTGTTTCATCAATCAGTCATTTGCATTTACAATATTGCTTGTCGTAAAGAACAATAATTTTTATCTGATTATTCTAAATCACTCCAGTAGCGTGTATGAAGCACCAAACAATGCAACTATGGAAAGTAAGGAAACAAGTCTAAGAAGAAAACATATTGTGTGAATGGCGATATGTTCATCTAGAGGAATTGGTCAAATCACCAAGTATAGTGAGAATGGAAGTCTGATTTTTGAAAGAAAAGAGTCGTGGCTAAGCATGAACCATATTAAGGTCGATCATGTTAGCTCAGACATCCCCCGTCTGGTTAACACACAAAGAACTACGATGAAACCGACGCCACTCTCTCGCGTCGGTTTTTTTGTTTTTGTGCGTCTCTTTCTCGTTTCTTTTGCTTCTTATTATCTGAATGATTTATTGCGTGTGGGGCGTATATATTGATGATTCAATTAGGATAAAAACACTAAGTATTTGGTCGCTTCACCTAAAGTCTATTACCGATAATTTGCGTAAACTGTGTTCATCTGTTTATTGAGAATATTGAGATGCATCGTAAATTCGTCGAACCGCAGAAGAAACCAATAAAGCAGACCTCTGCTGGCTACAGCCCCATCATTGAAGATAACCCCATTGTTCCTATCGAGCCTACCCAACCGACAGAAAACACACCGGCCTTCGCTTATGCGGTGGACTTTGCTTGTGAGCGAGGGCTGTTTAAAAGTGCGGTGAAGCCGTCTTTGGTATGCGCTTTAGCCAAGACCAAAGAAGAAGATGCGATATCTCAATGGCGGGAGGTCGCCGATGGTGTGCATACGCGCAGCATCGCTTCGGCGAAACCTTAGCCGACATTAGGCAGCAGCAGGGTGTTTCTCTTGATACACTACAGGTATATTATTCAGGCGCATCGCTTGAAAGGCGTTTTCTCTGGTGTGGTAAGTTCCACGTGGTTTCATTGAATAGCCGCTTTGAGACTGCGCCTGACTTAAATGCATCAAAGCACATAAAGTTTGTTGTTTGCAAAGTTTAGTCCGGCTTAAAATTGTCGCTCGGTGCCTCACGACTAACAAACTGTTTAAGAGGGATCCGCAACGCGTGGCATTTTTACTATGCGTTGGTTTTAGTGTTTAAGGTGGTATGCGGCAGCTTCGATATTGCGTTGCTCACACCTTAACAGGGCGTTAGAAGTTTTAGGAACAAATATGGGAAGTAGGAGAGAACTAGGTAGTATCGCAAGCGGTATTATTGGTTCGTTTCGGAGTAGAAACAATGATGTCGATGGTTATTGGGGTATCGGTAAGCTATACCTGTTCGTAGATCATCTTCAAAGCAAGTGTGTTTCTATAGACCTTTGCTCCCAAAAGGTTGCTCCATATTACCCCCACTTTGACCTCATGGCTGAGCGCTATTCAAAGATGTTTCAAGGGTTACTTGTAAAACATTCAATCCCTTTTGAATGGGTTAGTTCAGCATACGTTTACGTTGAATTTGAATCAGAATATGAAGAGCGTCACCATAATTGGCGGAGTGCATTGGGAAATCCGTGCAATCTCGTATGTGTAGTTATAGATGACAATGGCAAAAGTCATGTTGCGCGTGCGTACACAAACTGTTTTCCACATGATGCGAGAAGGGAAAGTCGGAGTACTAGGTGAGCAAACTTCTAACAAATTGTTCAAGAGTGACTCGGCACGTGTGGCATTTTTACTATGCGTTAGTTTTAGTGGTTAAGGTGGTATGCGGAAGCTTAGGTATTGCGTGTCTCACCCTTAACAAGGCGTTAGCTTTAAAAAGGGTACGTATGTTCCTATTCGAAATTAATGATTCAAAAATGTCATATAGCTTTAAAGCATCGGTATTAAGTGTCTGTATTGCCTTTGGTTTTGCGTGTTTGTATCATTTTTTAGTTGGTTTTCCCGAACAAGCGCCTAATGAGGATTTATCGTTTTCCTTTTTTGATGCGTTCGGTTTGATTCTATTCGCTCCATTTGTAGAAACGATACTAATAGTCCTACTCATATGGATAGCTCAGAAGTTCATGCAAAATATACTATTGGTTGCTTTTTTGGTCGCCTTGTCTATTTCAGTTCTGCACTCTTTAAGCCATCCACTGTGGGGCTTGTTCACGTTTGCCCCGTTTGTAGTCTTTTGTCTTGGTTTTCAGGTGTGGCAAAAAGTATCTACATCTGAGGGTGCAAAAGTCACTTTCCTAACTCATGCCTTTCATAATAGTTATGTGTTAATTCTGGTGGGGCTATCAGGTTAAAGCTAACAATTTAAGAGTGATTCCCCACGCTTGGCATTTCTGTTTTGGGGCAGATTTAGTGTTTTTGGCGTCCAAGTTGAGTGCTGTGGTTGCGTAGCTCACACCTTAATTGGGCGTTATGTTTTCGGAGGGAATATGAGCAGTTATAAGAAGCTATTCGAGTGTGTGAGACCTGATTTTATTTGTAATCTCACAGCGACTCGGACCGAAGAACAAGGAGTTATGAAGCTTACTCTTCGAAGTGAACACGAAAATGTTGAACTCTATGGATTTGAAGACTTGGCTGATTCAGTTAGTGATTTATTATCGTCTGAACGTATAACTATCTCAAAAGAACTAGGTACTTATAAAGAGTTTGGCACAATACGAATTGAGTGTTGGGTAAACGAAAGTTACTCAGAGCGTTGGTGTGATCGCGCGCATGTAGAACAAACATAACAAATTGCTTAAGAGTGATTCGCAACGCGTGGCATTTTTACTGTGCGTTGGTTTAAGTGATTAAGGTGGTATGCAGCGGCTTTGGTATTGCGTTGCTCACACCTTAACAGGGCGTTAGGCGCTAGAAAAGTTTCAAATTATTTTACGGGTTCAAAAATGAATAAAAATATAGTGATTGAAGATCATGTTGTACCTCAACTATTCACTACAGCCATAGAGGCTTACGAGTTTGAACATAAGGCGCATAAAAATGGTAAATCGCATAAAAACTTGGAGACCTTCGGGTTGTTATGGGGTTATTCGATTCCTCAAAAAGGAAATTTACCCGCTCGGGTAGTAGCTACAATGGCTACAGTGGAGACATCAGCTTTAAGGCATCAGGATTGGGTTCAGCCTGATTTAAATTCAATAATCGCGAAAAAACGCTTTTTCGAAAAATATTGGCCAAATATCGAGTTAGTAGGGACGTTCCACTCTCACCCATATGCTAACTTGACGGAGGTAAACGAAGTGAAAGGCTGGCGAGCATCTCCAGGAGATGAAGGGTTTTGGCCTTGGTTCCATGAATTTGTGTCACCTGAACAACCTTTGTTGGCTCACTTGATTGTTACGATTACTCAACTTGAAAAAAAAGGTTGGGCATATCCGGATCGACTTAAAGGAAAAGAAGAGCTTAAAGGATATGTGCTCTCGGCCGAAGACAGGAAGCTCTGGTTGCGCTCATACGCCACTGAGTTACATATGTCTGATAACGATGAAGAAAATTTTGAATATGCAGATGATTTGCAATTAGAAATTCCTTCGCTCCAAAATAGGTTCTGGTAAAGCGCCATACAAGGCATTTAAGAGTGAATCCCTTTAGTGCTAATCGTTGGGTTTTGTGTTTAAGGTGTTATGGTTAGGTTCAGTGGCAACGTTGCTCATACTTTAATGCGACGTTATACGTTTCTGAGGAATTATGGATAAAGTCGAATTTGTTAAAGCCATCAAAGAAGTTGTTGAGTCTTCTTCGGTAGAAAATATGATTGAAAACTTATCGGAACCACCTGGTAGATCTCCCGATAGGCGTTTACTCGAACAATCGAATTGGTTTAAGTCATTGCCCCCAAGTGAGCAGGCGTTGGTTCAGGGTCTTATCGAGGATGCTGTCAAAGAGTCGGTTTTCGGTATGCTGTGTGTGCTTGATGGTGTCAGACCAATAGGTAGTAGCGACGACAATTCGATGAATATCCAGTTGACCATCGGAGACTCACTGATAAATGACACTGAATCAGAGTGCCTGCATGACATCTACCAAAACGCTTAGTATCAAGTTTGAAGTGAGTAGCTGCTCATAAATATACTCCGTTGGAGTCTTGTAACCAAGCCTTTGGCGAGGTCTGTTATTCAGTTTATATGCTATCTGGCTGCACAGTCTTTGTGTCACATGAGCCATTGAGGTTTTCTTAGGTAAATATTGGCGTATGAGTCCATTTGTATTCTCATTGGTTCCTCGTTCCCAAGAGTGGTAGGGCGTTGCGAAGTAAAACAAGCATTTATGCTTGTTTTCTATCTCCTGATATTAATTGAATTCTGTACCATTATCAGCAGTAATAGTTCTAAATGGTAAGTTTGAACGCGTAACGATTTCTGTCATTCTCGCGTTGAGTGATGCAGTTGTTCGGTCATCTAACTGTCCGATATAGGTGTAGCCGGTCATTCTGTCAACGAGAGTGGCAATGCAGTGCTTAGTTCCACGACCGAGGATGGTATCTATTTCCCAATGTCCAGGTTCTAGGCGTAACTCAGCTTGTTTTGGTCGTTCTGTTATGTGCCTTTTAGTGGCAATTCTCCCCCTGTTATCTTTGGCGTTGTAGCGTTTACGTCTCTTTTTTTGGTGATTGACGTAAATGTTTCCAGAGCATGCTTCCGTTGGCTTTATCGGTCCAAATGTGCTGGTAAATAAGCTTATGGCTCATCACTGGATAGCCATGCAAACGGCAATACCCAACGATTTGGTCAGGACTCCAATTGAGCCTCATAAGCGCGTCAATAATTTTGAAATCGTACTTGGTATAGCGCTTGTTACGCCGTGACCGGCTCAACCTGTTTCTAGCTCTTTAGCGATGTTGACGACACTAATGCCTTGCTTTCTAAGTGCGGACATCATATACCTTTCATTCTCAGTGAGGTGTGTGTAATTCATGGTTTTTCACTTCTTGGCGGGAGTAAAACTTATGAATAGCACATCTCACTGTTTTAAATTTCAGGGGTGTCGCACTTCGTACTTGAATCCAAGCCATATAACAATCTGTTTAAGAGGGATTCGCAACGCGTGGCATTTTCACTATGCGTTGGCTTTAGTGTTTAAGGTGGTATACGGCGGCTTTGGTAGTGCGTTGCTCACACCTTAACAGGGCGTTATACCGCAATCAATCAGCTAACCTTTTCATGGCTTTACGGTAAACATCGCTACGTTCGCGTTTTCCGACTGCTAAGACGGTTACAATGATGACATCGTCTTCAACTTTGTAGACTAGACGGTAGCCCGATTGACGCAACTTAATTTTATACATGTTGTCAGCTCCAGAGAGCTTTGAAGCGGGAACATGTGGGTTATCTAAGCGTTCTATCAGCTTTTTCTTAAATTGTTGTTGCAGAGTACAGCCAAGCTTTTTCCACTCTTTGAGTGCGCTCTTTTTAAAGTCGAGTTTATAGGTCATCAATATTTACCGAAATGCTCTCTTCAGATTCACGCTCTTTAGCGATAGCTAGTAGTTCAAGATCTTCGAGTCTGTCCATCATCATTTCGTACGCTTCGGCAGGTACGCAATAAAATGCTGGCTCATTTCGGTTTAATACAGCAACAGGTTCGCCATAAGCACTAGTTGCAACTTTCATAGGGTTAGCTTTCAACTCGGTAATGCTTGCAGCCACATCGGCTAAAATTCTAGTGGTCATATAATCGGTCTCTTAAGTGGTCTTTATGTTGGTCATTTTAGCCTCAACCAAGCGGTATAACAAGTTGCTTAAGAGTGATTCACAACGCTGACACTTTTACTACGCGTCGGTTTATGGCGTAGGCTAAGGTATTACGTTGCTCACACCTTAGCACGGCGTTAGCTTTCAAGGAGGAAAATTGAGCGCAAGTGACTATATCAAAGAGGTTCGTTCTAAGATTGGAACGATGCCACTTCTTATCCCCCGCGTTGCGGGTGTCATTTTAAACGAAAACAAAGAGCTACTACTTCAGCAAAAAATCAGATGGCACATGGAGCCTTCCAGCCGGAATGATTGAACCTCAAGAGTCGCCAGTGCAAGCATTGCTTAGGGAAGTTCGCGAGGAAACAGGTTTGGCGATAAAAGTAGATCGCCTACTTGGTGTATTCGGCGGTGAGGGTTTTGGTTTTACATACCCAAATGGTGATCAATTTGAATACACAGTTATCATGTTCAAATGTGTAGTAGAAAGTTGTTCTCAATTCACACTCCTAGCACACCACACATCATCCTCTCGTCTTATTCAAATAGTGGACACTTAGATAACTGTAATCGTTAATCTCGACTTTAAGTATGTCAGAAGCATCGTATTTGTTCGGAAGTGAGACTAAAACTTGGTTGTTGTTAGTTGTGTGATTCGTAGTCTTACTTGGTGCGTATTCATGAAAAGCCGATGTCTGGCCATATGCAAGGTTTGCAACGGCAGCAAGTGCAAGTATTAGGCATTTATATTTCATCTTTTAGTTGTTCTCTCTTGAATGTTTATTGATATCTTTTGTGTTTTTGTTTGCGGGGATTTTCATTAAAAATATATAAGATCAATTGCACATGCAGAACCTGCTGAATAGATCACAGGCTTCTCTTTTCGACTTTTGTATCAGTATCGAGAGTTTTGGTTAGAAGTGGGTTACGGGCGTCACGTATATCTGGGTGAAGAGCCGTTGGCTCTTCTTGGCAACAGTGATGGACCTGCATTCAAGGCGCATCGTGGGTTGGTCGTTAGGGACAACGATTACCGTCGAGCTCATCACCAATGCCCTAAAAATGGCGCTTGAGTCACGTAAGTCGCCTAAGGGCGTCATTATCCACTCAGACCGTGGTATACAATACAGGGCATATAAATATCAAGACTTCATGCGCAAGCATGGAGGTGTACCGAGCATGAGTCGACAGGGTAACTGTTGGGATAATGCGGTGATGGAGTCGTTCTACAGCCGACTGAAAGTCGAGCTTATATATGCAGAAGACAATCAAACTGTCGAAGAAGCTCAAATGGGCATCTTCGAATACATCGAGGTATTTTTCAATCGCAGAAGAAGACACTCTGCGTTGGGGCATGTCAGCCCAGTTGAGTACGAAAGTATGTAGTTATGTACTGTCTACTTTTTGTGGGGTACACCAAGCTCAAAGGAGTATCAAATTGGCGGAATTAGAAAACAGCAAAGTTAAAGAGTTGTTAAGGAGAACTAAACTTACGACTAAATCTAGGTATAGAGCAAGCGAAAGACTATCTACTCATCAGAAAGTGTCGCAGTGGACAGTAGCCTTTATTTCGGCTGCATTGGTTTTTATACCTCTGTTTCAAGCATATGGCGTCGAACTCACTATTTCCGATCAACTTTTAAATAGCTTTCAAGCCATACTTGCAGTAATGGTGCTTGTATATTCTTTGCTACTTGGTCAAGAGAACTTTGTTTCCCGAGCCGAAGCGATGCATCGGAATGGTGTGGAACTTGGAAAATTCGCACGTAAGCTAAGGGGCTTGCCTGAAGACTATGACGCATACGATGAACTTGTAGAAGAATACTACGACATCCTAGAAAAATACGAAAATCATAAGCCAGTGGATTATCTCTTTACTAGGCTACATTACAAACCAGAAAAATGGCAGGATTGGCCAGAGTATCTTTGGTTATATGTCAGGGCTCAGTTTTTCATGTGGTTGGGGTATACGCATTACATTGTGGCTATATCGTTTGTAACCTATGTTTTTTATTATCTATTTTCGAACATCAAATGAGCTATAACAAAGCATTTAAGAGTGATACCCAACGCTTGACATTTTTAGTTCAAGGTTGGGTTTCGTGTTTACGGCGCAATGGTCTGGTTATGTGGTAGCGTTGCTCACTTATATGGTCTCCCCCGGTTTTGCAAGTCAGCAGCGTGATTAAAAGTGCAGGTTAACTACCATATATACGGCCTGTTTTAGCGGCTATTGCCTTGGCCAAGATGAGGTAGTCGAATACGCAGTCCTGATCAACTTATCGACTTTAAAAGCCAATGTGAGCATAAGGTTTTCAACGTGTAGGATTTATCCTGTTATTCATCTCTCTACGTACTTTGCAAAGGGGCGGTTTTAAGCGTTGAATTTTGGTCTGATTGCGATTCAAGGTTTCACTTTCCAGAAGCAAGCTTAACCGTTCCTCGAAGTTCAGCTCTGCGTAGGTGGTCAGTTGCCTTTCATGATTATTATTGAGTCGATTCTTGATGAAGGTGTCATTGGGTTTTGTCAGCATCAGTGTATCTCACCATGAACTCTATTCAGGTTGAGTGATCCCAGACAGGAACAATAAGACTGTTCAGGATGAGGCTTAGAGTTCAGTATCTTATGGACGATTTCTCGTGTGGCAGGGCTGAGTAAGCGTCTAGGTGACCTCAACGCCGGTTAAAGCCTCAAAGGCAAACAATGTTGTTAATCTTAGGAGGACATTTTAAAGTAGCTAAAACCGGACATTACAACTTTGCGCCTACATGCTATGTCAATCCCATTTTAAAATGTCCTCTTTTCTCCCAAGTAGAAATGTCCCTTTATGAGAGAATATAAACAAGGATAGTGAGTTACTTGGTATGACTTGCTTTGAATTCGACGCTCAAAACTTACTGGATTGAAGACATACAGCGACATTTGTCCTGAGTGCAAGCAAAATTATGAATTTATAGTGTTTTTCGATTCTGATAATTGTCGTTATGAGTATTGTAGTCAATGTAGTTGGCATGAACTAACTGACCCTGATGATTAGTGTGCTATCTGTGATTATTCCGACGAAAACCACTCCTACAAGAGTGGTTTTGTCATATATGGGAAAGACATTAATCCTAAAGCCGTTAGGTCTCAATGATCAACGTGAAAGTCTTTTTATATTTCCGTTAAAAACACACGGCATGCGCTAATCTAGAGCACTCAGTAATTGTTACTCGACCGATAGTACTCGTTGGAAACCCAAGTCGCCAAGCATTATATAAAATCTGATTAATAGTCGCCCCTCTAGCCTCGTTTAGAACTCGAATAGCTAAACCGTTTGCATCTTCTCGCGTCAATGGAACAACATTGTTATTTTCATCAATGACCGCTAAAACTTTCGAGATTCTAAGTTCTGTTGTGTTATGAATAAGGCTAGTTTCAAATATAACTCTTCCGCCATTAGCAAAGTTGAGAGTAATTACAGGGGTATAAGCGGTTCCGACATTGAAATTTGACGTAACGGTAACAAGTGCCAGTGAAAACCTAGTTATTTGACCATCCAACGAGGCGTTATAGAAGTCTTGAATGTCAGCAACACAATACCCACACCCAACCATATGCCAAGGGTCAGAGATAACTGATGGGGGAATAGTGATATCTAGGGATGCTTTTTGTAACTCACTTGTAGCTAAATGAACCTCTTTAACCTTCTCAATAATGTCATCTGGAGTCTTAATCGCTTGTTTTTCAATATTAAAAACCCACTGCCCCCAAGCTTTCCTCTGCCTTTTAAACAATAAATAAGACTCTACAGAGCCTGATTTATAATCCAGTGCATGTATTACTTTTGGTCGACCCATCTCTGCATACTCATCACTGATATTTTTTAACCCCCAAGATGTAATGGTGTCTGACATTTCAGTAGCATTACAACCATGACAAGTTAAGTAATTTTCATCTTGATTAGCTAAAGATTGGAAAGAACTAAGCGCTGTAATTATTCCAAACAGAAACAATATTTTTTTCATAATTTTAGGTCCTAAATTCAAAGTACTTTCATTGAATGCGAATGAATATTATTACCAAAAGAGGGTTTTGTAAAATATCCTTTTTTACAAAGTCTTACAGAACGCCATGAACTATAAATAAGCTACCTGCTTCATCTCTATACTGCAGTTTTTGGTGCGTACAACGAGGGTTACGGTAAATATAACTATCTAAACAAATCAATAGAGCGGGAGTAAATAGGGGTAACCAATGGATAGTGATTTAGCTTTAGTAAAGCAATTCAACGAAAAGTCAAAGAAACAAGCAACGATCTATGCCAGAAAATATCACTATGACTGCGATGGAGAGTTTTCCGTCAATTTCTATCAAATGAGTTCAGGTTTAGACGACTCGACCGGAGCTTGCCAGTTAAAATACTTAGGTTGCTTTAATGGTGGGCACGCCCTTAGCCAGAGGGCTCTAGGTTTTGATTTTTCCAATAATGAAGTAACTGTACCTGGTTACCCAATGTCTAGAGATTCCATCTCTGTCGATCAATTCAGAGTTGAGTTCAAGTCGTCTCACATCGTCAAAGATCTTTACGAATCCCTTATTCAATACCCGAGATACTGGGAATCAGACTTTGAAAAGATTAAGGCCGACTACCCTGAACAGGCCAGAGAAATCATAGAACTCCTCGACCAAAGAATATCCTACCTAGCCAGCATTCAATCCTCGAAAGACTATAAATCCTCATGGGTTTACTATCAATTTATAGGTAAGCTAGATGCTTTAACCAGCGCAATAAACGGCAGAATCCTTAAAGGAACTCGTTACTTTTATAGCCCTGAGGTGTACTTCAATAAATATTCTTCTCGATTGGTATCGCTATCAGCAAGAGAAAAAGCAGAACTTCACCGCAGATGGAACCGTTGAGATTGAACAGTAGAAACAGGGGAGGTGAGCGTTGTTGTCAATCCCATTTTAAAATGTCCTCTTTTTTCCCAAGTAGAAATGTCCCCTTTGGGAGAAAAGAATCAAGGGTAGTGGGTTACTTGGTATGACTTGCTTTGAATTGTTCGGGCTTCTCTAAAACTGGATTTAATGTGTGTAACTGCTCATTCATTGCTTGTCTTT